>NZ_CP092468.1:0-4187 GCF_023374935.1 Citrobacter portucalensis
TGATCATTAATGGTAAAAAAATAAAAGCAAAAGAAATAATGGAAATGACAGGTCGTAGTGAAAGAACTGTCAGAAAATATTTTTCTCAATCTCGTGACGATTACGAAAAAACAGCAATGGATCGTCGTCGTCAGGCTTACGAACTACGAAGCCAGGGGCTAAAATGGCAACAGGTAGCCGACAAAATGGGCTGTTCGTATCACGGAGCCGTTGCCCTGTATCGTCGTTATGTTGCTTTGGATATGCCTCAAAACAGCCTGTAACGACTTCTGAGAGGTTTTTCCCCCTAACCTAACCAAACCCTCCACCCCTGGGGGGATTTTTTCCCCTTTCCCCGTATCCGGGCTTGTGTCTGGATAGGTGAGGGACACTCTGGTACCAACAAATCAACAAACCCACCCAGCCACCGGAGGCCCTCTGGCAACCTTAAAACCTCCAGCCGTTGGCTGGCAACCCTTCACAGCAAAAAACCAGCCCAAAAAGCGGCTGGTTCTTCACTGTTCACGGTTTACGATTTCCATTGTTGCAATATATCCATTCCGATTCGTGTAAAATCTCTTTTCTCTTCTTCGTCTAACTCATTGATTTTACTTAACAAGCCAAGAATTAAAGCCTTGTTAATTTCCTCTGGTTTTTTATCTAACACCTTAGCCACTTCTGCACCCAGGATTATTTTTTGTCTTGTTTCTTCCCGTCTGTCCTGCCTTGCTTTTTTTGTTCTTAGTGCTTGTAATTTATTTTGTAGATCTGCGATCTGCTGTGCTGTTGATTTGCTCATATTACAACCTCCTTTTATCTTTATTATCTTTGTTATCTTCTACTTGGATTATTTCATTTAATTTATCTAATTCATAAGAAGCCAGTTTTTGAACAATCACAAACTGGAAATTCTCATAATCATATAATGGCCATTCAAGCAACCGCCAAACAAAAGGATCGTGATCTCCCAAAGGGCTTAAATCATATGTTGTAATTCCAAAATCTAAAATAACAGCAGTTCTCAGATCTATTTTATCTCGAAAAATTATTCTACATATATCCTCAACTGGATACTGGAAAAAATCCAGAGCCATATTATTTTTATTTAAAAAAGACACTACCTCTTTATGTAAAATGTTTAAACAGTCGTTAAACTCTTGTTCTTCAAACTCTAAACCTCTATATTGCATATTAAAAACCTCCACACTATAAGATAGTGAATGTATTACCACATTTAGTACATTCAACCTCTGTAATTGGTCCCTCTTCTTTTGAATACTCCTCAGTAAATCTAAATATATGGCGAGTGTTTTTTTCACAATGATCACACCAATTGACTTGTATATCAGGGCCGAGCGTTTCTTTTTCCATATAACCTCCATTATTTTATTTTGTTATTTATTACCTCCATTATTTACTTTAGTCAAATATATTTTAGAATAAAATAAATAATATTTAATATTGGGCGAAGCCTGGGGTTCATTACTTATTATTTTGAGGTGAAGCCGAAAAAATAATATTAGTAATGCCCACTTACACGTCGCAAGCGACGTATGGGCCCTGCGGGGCTAAAAACCAAAATTCAAAAGACAAAAAAAGTAAGGGGTAGACTATGGCGACATTTCATATCAGCTTTAAAAAATTACGAAGATCAGAAGGTAAATCTTCGGTTTATTTATCTGCATATCAAAACCGAGAAAAGACAAAAGATAATCGAACCGGGGCAACCTGGGATTATTCAAAAAAAGAGGGATTTTTCGGCTCTGCTATCCTCTCCCCTGCCGGCACACCTGCCGAACTGGTGAAGGACTCAGGCACCCTCTGGAATGCCGTAGAGGCTGGCGAGAAGCGAAAGGATGCCGAATTATGCCGTTATCTGGACATAGCCATCCCCAAGGAGCTGGACGACGGCCAGAAGAAGCAGATCGTCCTCGATTACTGCCAAGAAAATTTCGTGGATTATGGAATGATTGCAGACATAGCATTTCATGATCTTGATAGTCATAACCCTCATGCTCATGTAATGCTAACTTTAAGAACTGTTAGCCCAAATGGATTTGGGAACAAACAAAGAGAATGGAATAATAGAGAAAACATTGAAGCCTGGCGAGTTAACTGGGAAATAATAGCAAATGACCGATTAAAAAAATATGGTCATAAATCTCGTATTGACTCCCGTTCATTAAAAGACCAAAAAGAAGAGGCAGAAAGAAAGGCTGTTTTTGCTAAAACTCCGAAAGAGAAAGCCAAGTGGATTTCAAAAACTATTGAACTGGACAGAACGCCAATGACCAGGATACACAGGCACCAATGGCGAAAAGGTCAAAAATTAAGAGCTATGGAGCAAAAAGAAAAAGCATTATTATTAAAAATAGCTAATGTAACCTACTTACAGCAAACCAAACCACCTCAGCCAGAGGAAACTATGAAAATAGAGAAAAAGCCTCTTGCAAGGTCAATCATTGATAATTTAAAGGCATTATACAAAAAGACCCAGCATATATTTAAATCAAAACCTAATGTAAATAAAAATAAAAAAGAAGAAAAAGAAGATCCTCAAAATTTCGTTAGTAGTTATGTAATAAATGAATTTGGCGAACATATATTAAAGACAGAGTTAGAAACAAAACCTAAAACAGGCACAGGAACCGGAACCGGTGGAAATAATGGAGGCGGAAAAATGGGTTCAGGCTCTGGAATGTCTCCTATGAACCAACCACAACCAAAAATTGAAGAGCCTGAGCCGGAACCAATGCCGGAATTCGAAGATCAGCAACCTAAGAGGAAGAAGAAATTTGGAATGTAGTATATAGTGGTATATATTCCTATATAGTAGTATCACTTAATACAACTTAATATTATTTAATACTATACTATAATATACTACATTTTTAGAGTTGTGATCCTCGCTGGTTCTATTTCCCCTTTATGTATTGCCACAGCTTCATTAACTGACTTCATAAGCATTTTAAAAAATTTACTATGCTTATTTCTTTTCCGTTTTTTCTGCACTTTCTTTTTTTTCATATATTCACCAAAAAAAATCGAATCGCCAATTTTTCTTCGAACAATACTCTTTTTTCTTTTTGTATTGTTTTTCTATCTTCGGTAATGCTTCGCACCATAGATCTGATAGTAATGCTTTGCTGCCGTATGTAAAGAACTGCCCCAACTTCGTTGGGCTGTTATCTGATATGGTTAAGACGCACACTTGACAAATTTTTGAGATCGGTTAGAACTGGTACAGGATTGAAAAATCTATAAAAATAAAACCCCCACCCCTCTGTGATTGTTTTGGCGACAGAACAGAGGAGCAGGGCCAGATAAAAAAGGACTGAATAAAAATGATAATACAAGAAGAACATAACATCGATTTTTTTAAAAATCAAATGCCTAACAAACCTTATTGCACAAATAACCTCGATATGGGATTAAGCATAAGGAACAAGGCAAAAGCCCTTGAAATGCTGTATTTACAGGCAAATCAGCCAGCCATTCAAACTTGCTTACTCTTTGATTTAGATAAAAAAAATTCATTCTATACATTTGAGAAGGTGGGCTTACCTATACCTCACTTTATTACAAAAACACCAAAGACAGGTCGTTGTCACTACGGCTATATGCTGAAAGCTGGGGTTTGTAAGACACAACAAGCAAGGTTGAAGCCGTTAAAGTATGCCGCAGCCGTTGAAATGGCTATGGCGAAAAAACTCAAAGCAGATCTGGGGTTTGCTGGATTGATTACAAAAAACCCACTCAATGATCACTGGTCGCCGTTCTGGTCAGGTGCTGACCTTTATGACCTGGATTATTTAGCTGATTTTGTGGACTTAGAAAAGCCTCAAATACAAAATAAAAAAAGCGAGGCTTATGGTTTAGGTCGCAATGTTAATTTGTTTGAAGATCTACGCCAATATGCTTACAGAACGGTTTTAAATTTCAAAAAAATATCTACTTTCGAGAAATTCGAAAACGAACTACTATTAAAAGCACAGGGTTTAAATACTTTTTGCAACCCACAAAACCCGTTACAATACAAAGAGTTAAAAGCAACAGCAAGAAGCATAGCCCGTTGGACTTGGAAAAATTTTGATAGCCATACATTTTCATTAATACAATCAAATAGAGGTTTAAAAAATAAAGGCAAAACTAAAAAAACCAATGTTAAAAATGAAATGTTAGACATATTAATGAGCAAGGGGGTTTTA